>JAFQCG010000002.1 GCA_017416535.1 Bacilli bacterium
ATCTGCTAATGGTCTTTCTTCATAAATAAATTGAATATTACCATTTTCATCTTCTTCAACACCAACTAATACTTCACCATATTTTTCAACTTTGATTTGACCTTTTACTGCTTGGTCTTCCATCACCACTGTTAATAACGGATCTCCATCAGAATCAGTTTCAATGATATTTGTATTAGTCACCTTGAAAATTACGCCTTCTTTGTTGATTAAGTAATTATCTGGACTTTCAATTTCTTCTAGTATCCAATTTCCAGCTTTTACTTCTAGTGGTAATTGAATCATACCTTTGTCAGATGTCTTCCAAGTATCATGAGTAATATCAGCAACTTTTTGAGTTAAATATTCTCCAGTATCAGCATTTTTAATTTTAAATGATGTATTAGATGCTGTGATTAACTTTCCTGTTTCTGAATCTACTTTTTGAATTTTAACATAAGATGTAAATAAACGATTGTTTATAATATATTTAATTGTATCTTGATTTTCTTTTGATACAGTAAAAGTAAATGTGTTTTCCACTAATTCTGTATCCATTTTACCTTTTACTTGTTTTCCAATATAACTTCCGTAAGCCAATTGTTTTGACTTAACATAACCATTTTTATTTGTCACTAATTTATCATACTCTTTATCAGTAAATTCTTCTCTGTGTTCCCAAGCAGTTTCAATATCGCCGTATTTATCAACATACTTTTTAGCAACTACAATGAATTCTGCTCCTTCTTCTTTTTGTACGATTTCTGATTCATCACCAGAAGTAATAATTTTTTCAATTTCAAAATCTGCTGTAATAACTTCTTCTTTTGATACTGATTTAGAAGTCACTACTTTTACATTTTGTGATGAATAACTTAACTCAAAAAATTCTTTATTTTTATTAAGTTTGTATCCGTCCGAACTAGTCAATTCAAGCCAGAAATATTTTCCTAAATATAAATTATCTACTTGTGCTTGTCCGTTTTCAATACGCACTCTAGTTATTTCATCACCTGCATTATATATAATAGAACCATCTGCTGGATCTAATATATTTTCATTAGCATACAACCCATACAATGCACCATCAATTTGTGCTTCATTTTGAGCATAACCTACATCAGCATCTTCCTTAATTAAGATAGCAGTTCCTTTTACTCTTTCATTAGATAAAGATAAACTAATACTACCACTACCAGTTGCTGAATCGCTATCAGTAGTATTGTCTGGATTTAACCAATATTTTGTTTTTGTATTTACTTCTACAACGCTATACTTATGAGTTTGTGATGCTTTCTCAGTAGCACTTTTTAGTGCTTCTGAATCTGCTGCTGCTTGTGCATCTACTAAATTATGATAAGCACCTCTTTCATCAACTTCTGTTTGTTCTTCTTCACCCAAATCATCCCAGTTTGTGACATAAGTCTTTGGTGATGATGAAGATGTATAAGTGTTTGTTGAAGTTGCATGTGCATATCCATCTGCTCCAGTTATTCCTGTTGCAAATTTAACATCATCTCTATAAAATTCTACTTCTACACCTGATAATGGTTTTCCACTTTCAAGATCAGTTTTATAGAATGATACATTAACAACTTCTTGTGCAGATTTTTCTGAAGTAGTTGTTGCATATTCAGGTTCTGCTTTTGTTAATCTAAATACATGAATATAATCCATAGAATTAACATTATAAGATATTCCTCTTGTAGCAACACCTGTTGCTAATACTGCATCACCTATTCCCATCTTTTCTCCGTTTGCACCATACATGGAGATATTACCATTATATACGTGTATTAAACCAACATGTCCAGTACCAGTATAATTGGCTTTATCTTCTGGTCTTTGAATTACCAAATCTCCATTTTCAAATAATTCAGCATTAGCTTTTACATCTTTAACATATCCAGAATAAATATGAATTGCATCTTCAGGATGATTTATAGCGTTAGTATACATTTTATCAGGTGCATATCTTGCTCCTGTTCCTTCAGGTTGAGGTGTGTCTATATCGTAAGGATGTATACCAACAATAGATTGTCCTACTCCTAATTTATTTAATGTACGAGTGACCAATCCTGTACAAGTACCTACTTCCCAATATCCCCAACTTTCGTACGTCATTGCTGTTTCAATTATCTTATCTCCAGACACACTTGCTAAAGCATTTACTTTAGGAATAAATGGTGTGATTGGGATTGAAGATAAGAATATTCCTACTACCATTACTACATTTAAAACTTTTTTTAACTTCCTACCAATTTTTTTCTTCACAATATTCTCCTTTCAATTATTGGCACTACTTACAAAAAAGATTTTAAATTACTATCATCCCCTTTCTTTTCAAGCAAAAATAGAGATTTTGCATACAAAAAAAGAGAGATAAAAAATCCCTCTTTTTGTGTTTTTTACAATTTCTCTATATTACCATTTTAGCACATTTTTTTAGGACAGTCAACGGACACTTTTAATTTTTTTAAAAAAAATTTTTATTTTTCATCAACTATCTTTTTAATAGAACTAATTTTAAATTCAACATTTTTTACTGTTGAACGACAGAAATTACATTTATTACCGATTATCTCTGCTCCACAATTAGGACATTCTGTAATATCTTTTCTTTCAAAATCTTTTCTAAACATTACTTCAAATTTTTCGGTAATCTTTTGATTTCTGCTACCACTTATTACATAACCATTTTTATCAATGGTGTAATTAAAATATGATATTTCGATCATTACTGATGCAATTTGTTTTGCAATTGTACTATCCAATTCAAAAATAATTACTTTCTTCTTTTCAATATCACTAATTATTTTCTTTTTACCAACCTTTAAATCTAAACTCATTCCAGTATAGTAATTTTGAAATAATTGCTTTGTACTTAAAATCTTCATCATATTATAATCTAAATTATTATATGCGTTTTCAAATTCTAAAAACATACCATAAAAATAATCTTTTAATGAATTTATATCATCAGTATTAAATTTTTGTAAGGCTTCTTTTGACACATCATTGTATGTTCTTTGATATTTATTTCCTTTCCCTGTCTTAGTTTCTATCTTCCTATTAACTATTATATTGTTTTTGAAATAATTGCGATTTGTTTTTCTTTTAATAGAATTTCTAATAAGTTTAAATATAAATACCCATACAGCTATATTAATAATTACTTCTATAACATAAGCTAACATAAGGAACATACTTTCAGCTAAAATTGTATCTGTATAATCCATATTCTTCTCCTTTAATAAACTTTAGTGACAGTTCCTTTCCCTATTGTTCGTCCTCCTTCTCTAATAGAGAATTCAGTTCCTACTTCCATAGCAACATTTGATACTAAAGTAGTAGTAAATGAAACGTCTTCACCTGGACTTACCATTTCAATATTATCTGGTAAATCAACAACTCCTGTTATATCAGTAGTTCTGAAATAAAATTGTGGTCTATATCCATCAAAGAATGGAGTGTGTCTTCCACCTTCTTCTTTTGATAAAATATGTACGTCAGCATCAAATTTTGTTGCTGCTACAATAGAATTTGGTTTTGCCAACACTTGACCTCTTTGCACTTGTTCTCTTGTAATATCTTTTAGAACGATTCCAGCATTATCTCCAACAGTCGCTTCATCTTTTTGTTCTCTAAACATTTCAATTCCTGTCACTTCTGTTGTTAATATTTCTTCACTTAATCCAACAATTTGAACTGTATCACCAACTTTTAATTTTCCTCTTTGGACATTACCTGTCACAACAGTACCTCTACCTGTAATAGTAAATACATCTTCTATACTAAATAAGAATGCACCATTTTCATCATAAGTAGTATTTGTTCCTTCTTCAACGCTCCCAGTTGAATTATTGTTTTGTTGTTCATTATTTTGTTCATTATTATTTTCTACTTCTGAATTGTTAGGAGTTTCGTTATTTGTTGGTTCTTTCTTATTTTGATTATTAAAATATAAAACAGCTGCTACAATTCCAACAACAATTAATAAAGCTATTATAACAAGACCTTTATTACCTTTTTTAGGTGGTGGAGTTTGTACAGGTTGTTGTGTATATCCTGTATTCATTTGTGGTTGTTGTGTTGGTTGTTGTATATTTGTATTTTGATTCCCATATATTGGTTGTCCTGTTTGAGAGTCGTATCCTATTATATTATTATTTTGATTCATATTATTCACCTCCTACCTATTGTTCTATTGATTCAATTACACCGACAGCAACTAATTTACCGTCTTCTAATATTTGGAAGTTATCACCTTTTTTAAATGACATAGCTTTTTCTAAAGTTATAGTCATATCAACATTATCTCCAGGCATAACCATTTCTACACCTGCAGGTAAAGTGATTGTTCCGTTTTCACGTGCTGTTGAAGAAGAAATTTGTGGTTTATAATCATTAAAGAATGGAGTGTGTCTTCCACCTTCTTCTTTTGATAAAACATATACAGCAGCATTAATTTTTGTATGAGGATATGATATTTCATGATTTTCTTTTTTTGAAAGCCACTTATCCATAGAAGTTATCAATTCACGAATACTTGCTTCACCATCTTTGTCACCTTCAATAGCTTTTAAAGCAGAACCTTTGATAATTGGAGTATTATCTCCATCAAAGCCATATTCACTAACTAATTCTCTTATTTCCATCTCTACTAGTGAAAGTAATTCATTATCATCAACCATATCACACTTACTCATATAAACAACTATTTTTTCTACACCTGCTTGGTGAAGTAATTTTAAATGTTCTCTTGTTTGAGCCATAGGTCCATCTGTCGCAGCTACAACTAAAATAGCACCATCTAATTTAACTGAACCAGATATTATTGTCTTAACGTAATCGGCATGTCCAGGCATATCATAATGAGAATAATGTCTTGATGTTGTTTCATATTCAACAAATGAAGCATTATAAGTAATACCATTTTTCTTAACTTCTGGTGCTCCATCAATTTCATCAGCTGTTTTATATTTTCCGTAGAATTTTGTTATTGCTGATGTTAATGTAGATTTACCATGATCAACATGTCCAACTGTTGCAACAGTTAAATTTTGTTTCGTACCTGTATATTCTTCTTCAATTAGATCGCTAGAAGAACCTGTATTATTATTTTGTTGTTCATTATTTTGTTCATTATTATTTTCTACTTCTGAATTATTAGGAGTTTCGTTATTTGTTGGTTCTTTTTTATCTTGATTACCAAATAATACTATTCCTGCAATTACTGCTATAATTGCTAATACAGCAACTACAACAAGACCTTTTTTACTCTTTTTAGGTGGTTGAGGTTGTGTTGGTTGTTGTGTATATCCTGTATTCATTTGAGGTTGTGTTGGTTGTTGTATATTTGTATTTTGATTCCCATATATTGGTTGTCCTGTTTGAGAGTCGTATCCTATTATATTATTATTTTGATTCATATTTTCACCTCCTACCCTTTATAATTTTTATTTACTAATTTACTTCTACAATATTTACAAGTTCCATATTTTTCTCCTAAAAGGTTATCAGAACCACAATTAGGACATTCCACATAACTTGTGTTCTTTGCTTTTTCTTGTTTGATTTTGATTTCCATATCATTTTTTCTTGAGATTTCTGCATCTCTTCTTTGTGTTTCGTTAATATAATTTCTGATTCCACTATTTAATTTACTACTTACTTTATCAAAAATAGTTTTCAATACAAATGAAATAATTAAAAATATTACTCCAACACATATAAGTCGTTTACTATAATTAATAAAATCTACATTATATAGTTCTGCACTAATAACATCTTTTAAATATGGAATAGTAGTTATATCTACCTTTGCCACATCTAAAATTAAATTTAATGCTTTAGGAATTAATACTAGGATTCCAACTCCAACGATATACATTGGAGTTGAAATTCTTTTTTTATTATCATACATAAAGTATCTTAATAATATTAAGCATACTCCTAAAAAAGGAATAAAATATAATGCAATTAAAATTACTGGTAAACTTGATAATATTTTAAATAACAAGTTATTTTTCATTTTATTTCCTTTCCTATAATTAATTATTTATAATAAGCTAAATCATATTCAAGTGATGGTGTAATTCTAATAGGTTGTCCTGATTCTGTATAATAATCATTTGCAACAGTAGAACATGTATCTTTATTACATTTTATATCAACATATCTCTTTTCTCCTGGATAATTATTATCATAAACACCTATATAATAATAATTAGGATTTTCAATATCTTGTACTAAACTAATAGCATTTATTGCATGTAGTCCACCACTATAACTAGATGATATAACTGGAGCATCTTTATCATTCAATCTTGATTTAAGTATGTTAATAAATCCTTGTGCACCAGTATAATCTGTTGATTCTGTTCCTATTACATTTCTTAACCATAATACAAAGTTTGAACCAGATGAATAATGCGTAGTTGAATTTTGTCTGATAAATCCTGTCCATATAGCATTAAACATTTGAGTATCATCTTTTTTCATAACTTTACTTGTTTGCATTTTATCTTCATTTAAATAAAGATTGTCTGCAGTCTTGTAATTTACTCCCCATCTTTCAAGTTGTTTTTCTTTTGATAATCCTGTTTCTTGTTCTTGCATATCATAGATACCAGAATCACCAATTTCTTTTTTATACTTTTCAGTAAAAGTTAATTTTGTTCCATCAAGCGTTCTTAAATCTGCTGGTTGTGTTTCTCCAAAAATATCATATCCAAAAGTATATTTCAAAGCATTCGTTTGTAATTTATAATCATATAAATTATTATAATTTTTAAAATATGTATTAGATAAATCATACGCATAAGATTTTTGATCACCTGCAGTTATAGAACCAACTGTTAATGGTAATTGTTTTTTATAATATAATTGTGCGAATGTCGCCATACCGTAGCAATGACCACCTGAAGATAAATTTGTTCCATAATTACTGAATGAGAATCCATCTCTATTTACAATAAACCCACTATCTGCAATAAGAATTCCATCTGCTTCACTATCTCCATCTATATCTACTAAGTCATCATCTAATTCAGCACCGATATTTTCAAATAATTCAGTAAGACCATCTACATTACCTGAAGAATAAAATTTACATCCTGTTCCATTAGATATGTTAGACAATTCTGTATTATATGAACCTCCACCAAATCCAATTGAACAAATTTTAACATCACTTTCAGTTGCTTTTTCTATTATTTTTTTAGTTTGACTACTTAAAGATGAATCTTGTCCATCTGTTAAGATAACAATATATCTGTTATCGCTATCTTTAGAAAATTCTCTTATACCACTAGTTAAGGCATTACTAATATTAGTACCAGCACTAGTTGTAAGAAAACTTCCGTTCATTGTTTTTAATTTTGATTTTAAAGTATCTGCATCAGTACCAATTTTTAAAGCATTTGCATAATCGCTTCTAAATTCTGACAAACCAATTTGATAATTCTTTTTAGATAATCTTGTAATTAAATCACTTGTTAATGTAAATCTTACTCCATCTGCATCAAAACCATCTAATTTAGATGAACCAAATAATCCACCAGAATATTCTTCCCCTGTTATTTCTTTATACTGTTCATTAGTGTACATACTCCAAGAATTATCTAACACAAATAACACTTGTGTTGTTGTAGTTTCCTTAACTAATGTAGTATCTCCAACAACATAATTTGAGAAATGTTTTAATGTAGCCGTTAAAGTATTATTTTCCTTATCTATAACAGTTTCTACTTTTTCATATTTAGCTTCTTTTTCATTATAATAATAGATTGATAAATTGTCTTCATTCAATCCATATTTTACTAACTCTTCGTCAGTATATGTTATTGTGACAACTGCTTCTGTTATTGTTCCATCAGTATAGAAAGTATATAGATTATCAATTAATCCTGCTTTATTACTGATTTTAGTATTTGTATTAACTTCAGCTATTGTACTAGCAATATTCCCAGTACCTGTTATTGATACTTTTAAATTATTGGATTCATGATTATACGTCATAGTTCTTTTTCCATCTTTAACACCATCACCTTTTGAATCTGCTTTTAATGGGTCAAGACCTAATTCTATTTCATCATAATCACTTAATCCATCTTCGTCTGTATCTTTTTTATTAGGATCTGTTTTACTAGTTGATATTTCATAATTGTCATCTAATCCATCCATATCAGTATCAGACAAAGTTGGACTTGTTTTATATTCTTTTTCTTGTTTATTAGTTAATCCATCAAAGTCTAAATCCTCATCTGAATCTAAATCAATTTCATAATCTAATACCAATTCTTGTTCACTTGTATTAAAATTAATAATTTTAAATTCTTTACTTATTTTTCTTAATTTATATGATGCAGTAATTTTACATTTTCCAGTTGATTCTGTTAAATCCCAATCAACTTCTAAGCCATTATTTTTTACTTCACCACATGTGACATCATATTTTATATCTTTAATTTTTTCATCATTTTCAAAATTAATTCCTAATTTAACATTAGTTTGAGAAACATATTCCAGTTTAGAATCTGCATATTCCTCATTCCAACTTAATTTATCAAATCCAAAGAAATTGTTAAATAATACAAGTCCTATAATTAAAACTGCTACTCCACCTATACCAATTAAACATTGTTTTTTATATTTAACAATAAAGTTTTTTATTTTTTGTATAATAGGTTTTATGAAATTTTGACTTTTTTTAGACATCATTTCAGACATTGTAGCACTAGTTTGTTGTGGTTGATTCACTTCATTAGCATTATTATTTTGTTCTACTGTTTCTGTCATTTTATTTCCACAATTAGAACAAAAATCTTCATTACCATTTAGTTTATTTCCACAATTTGGACAAAACATTTTTTCCCTCCTTTCATTCTTTTTATCTTGATTTTCTAGGTGCTTCATTTATTAACCCTAGATTAGTAGCAATAGCATCATAAGTTGCGTTAAAGTCAGGATTTGTTTCTCTAACATATTCAACTTTACCAAAATCTTGAACAAATCCAGGAGATAATTTTAATGTGCTTTCTGCTTGAGCTAAAGTAGGTAAATTTTCTCCTTCTTCTAACGCTAACACTTCTCCTAAAAAAGTTCTTACCATTAATTCTCTTTCATCAACGTTTTCTATTGTTGAAAATTGGTCTTGAAATCTTGATAAATATGATACTATTTCAGCTTTACTTAACAATTCAGCTCTATCTTTAGGAGTTGAACCGATTGGAAAGTTATTAACCATAGATAACATTTGAATACTATTCATTTTATACTCCTTTCTAAAAAAGATAACTAAGCAAGTTAGTTATCCTTTTTAATTTCCCTTCGCCTCAGATGGGATAACTATATCACCAGATGTATTAAATCCTTTATAGTTTATTTCTACTTCTTCTTCAATGCCCATAATTTCAATTGTGAATGACATCTTTTCAATATAATTAGATGAATTTATAAATACGCTAATATTTATATCATCACTAACTATATTTGATGCATCAACATCTGAATCCATTTGTGACATAGCAGCAGCAAGTTTTTTACTATCAATAGTACCAGTATAATAAGTACCCCCATCTCTGCTTTCTTCTGTTATATCAAATATATAATCATTTAGATTAATCCAACTATTAGTGTCTCCACCATTATATTTTGTAGTAGTCCACTTACCATTAGATGAATCTCCACCAAAAGCAGTAGTGACTTTTGAATAATTTGTTTTGTTTTTATAATCAGTATAATCTTCTGTTTTTACACCATAAGTAGATGTAGAACAATAACTGATTTGGTTTTTTCTATCATCTTTACAGCTCATATTAGTTGTGACATCCATAAATCCAGTTTTTGTAGTCATTACAACATCATAACTATAATTGTCTAAATTTTCAGTCATAACTTTTTTTGCAGCTGCTAATTTACTATCGCTATTTATTCTATTTTCTTCCTTACCACATCCAGAAACACAAATAACTAGCAATACCACTAAAGATAAATATAATATCTTCTTCATATATTTCTCCTAAAATTTATTCCCACACATAAAGCAAGTTTCAGCATTTGCATCTACTTGATTTCTACAATGTGGACAGAATTTTTTAGTAGGATCAATTTGTGGTTGTTGCATTGGTTGTTGAACTTGTTGATAATTTACTGATTGTTGTGGTTGTACTGATTGTACATTTTGTTTTTTATAGAAAATAGCATGTCCAATTAAGGCAATTATTCCTATCCATAGTACCCAAAACCCTAAGCCATATTTAATATACTCAGAATCAACATCTAATCTAATGATTAATGATATAGCAAATACTGCTACTAATATTGTTGGTACTAAAGCAAATTTAGGATTCTTTGCTTTTTGAACTAAATTACCAACCCAATTATTAAATAATTGTGGTACATATTTTTCAATAAAATCTTGAAAAATAAATAACGCATTAGCTAATGTTAATACTAATACTATTTTACCTTCCCAATATCCCCATAGAGAAATTGATTGAGTATAACCGAATAACGATACAGTATAGTATGGTAAGAAGCATCCTAGAATTAATCCTGCTATTCCAACTAATGCTAATATTCTTTTATTTTTAATTACTTCCATGTTTTTCTCCTTTATTTTTCATAGAACATTTTTCCATCATAGGTATAGTACTGAGTCTTTCCATTTGATGTTGTTGTAATATAATGTTCGTAGTTCATACCTGGATACGAATCTGTTTTAAACATTTCTTTATTTTTATCTAAATCATAAACTATATATTTATTATCGTCTGTTTTTAAAACTGCAAACGCTCTTTCTTTGTGAGTAGACACTTCTACTTTTGAATAAGTAGGAGGTATTATTTCTTTTCCTTCTTTATTCATTATTCCTTTTAAATTATTGCTAGTTATTATATAATATCCTCCCCAAGAAGATATATTAGAATAAGTATTTCCAATTTGTTTTCCTGTTTTATCAATCATATAATAATTTGTTTTATCTTCACTTACTTTAGCTAAGTCATTTGAATCAAAAGGTTCAGCACGTGAAAACGATTTATCAACTAATTTTTCACCATTAGCTTTATAATATTCATTTGTACCTGATTCAGTACCACATGCCTTGTTGAAATGTGTATTTAATATATATATATCTGATTTTGTATAACCTGTTTCTTTTAAATCTCTACAAGAAACACTTTTTGTAATCTTACCATTTTGATAGAATTCAACAGCATAATCTTCTGTTGTACTCTCCATAACATAAGAATCTTTTGCATTACTATATGCTTTTCCATAAGTCTTAATACCTACGTTTAAATTTGAATCTAACAAATACTCATCATATTCTTTATGACAGAATAAATTTCCTGAATTTAATGTGACTTTATCGCATTCATTTGTTTTATCATACAATTTACCATCTTTTATAAATTTATAATATGTTTTATCCTGACTTTGAAACCAACTTACACAAGAATTTAAAGTTATAATATTTTCATCATCAGAAACATTATTAACGCAATAATGTAATTCAGAATCAAATGATGCTATTTGTTTTCCAGTATTGTTATTGAAAATCCAGTTTTTATTATTATAGAAAACTGAAATATGTCCATCTTCTTCATTAGTAGAAGGATCTTCTACTTCATCATCATCTACCTTAGGAAAACTAACTAATTCTTTTCCTTGATAATTAATCACAGTATATTTATTTTCTTCATCAAAATCTAGAATTAAGAAAGTATCTACACCTATAAAACTATCAACATCTACATCATCTAAATCATATAAAATTTTACCAGAACCATCAATAAGATACTTATTATAAGATTCTTCAGTATCTTCACTAACAGAATACAATCCACCTTCTTGAGTAATATATTTATATTTACCTAAAGGGACAATCATCTTACCAGAAGTATTGATTATACCTTCTTGATCATCTACCTTAACTTTAGTAGTTCCATTAACAAAACTACCTGCATAAGTATATATAAATTCTGTTAATTGTTTTCCATCTTCATTAAATAATGCATATTTAGAATCAGCATCTTGTAAGAAGAATGATGTTGTTGCATTTATATCAAAATCTTTATTTGTGTTTTTGTCCTTAAATAAAAATTTATAACCTGCAAACGCTACGCCACCTACTACAAGTAATGCAATAATTATTAAAATAATTTTTTTTATGTTTTTATTTCCTTTTTTATCTGGAGTTAAGTTTGTATAATTATTATTTAAATTTTGTACAGGTTGTTGTGTATATCCTGTATTCATTTGTGGTTGTTGTGTTGGTTGTTGCATTGGTTGAGGTTGTGTTGGTTGTTGTGTATATCCATTCCCCATATTTTGATTTGGGGAAGGATATACATTATTATTAAATTCATTATTATTCATTTTTTAATTAACCAAATAAATCCATAATGTCTTCAAGTCCACCTGAAATTGAACTCATAAATAATTTCATATATAAATAATAAGCTGCAATTCCTAAAATTGAAAGACATACAAGATTGAAATAATATTTTGCATTACCTTCTACCAACACTTCATTATTCATTCCTTCATATACTAAAACAATTGTATATATTGCACCAATAAGTGTTATTGGCATTGCTAATTCAGCCCAAATTAACGCTAATAATGGTGATAAAACCAATGAACAAACAAGCATAGGTGCAACTGCAATAGCAGATATACCTAACAATCTTGAGAAGTTTGTTTGTTTTTTTACAATTAAACTTGCAATATAATAAACAACAGCAATAGCAACAATAACACCTAAATATATTAAGAAGTTTTTACCAACTACTTCTAAATATTTTATTTCTTTTAAATTTTCCCAAGTCCAAGTAGTTTTATAACCACCTGATGACCAATCATAACTTTTTACCATTACCGAATTAAGCATTGTTGTTATTAAATTAATTAATGTACCAACACCCGATACAATTAATGACATAATAGCAGAATTTTTAAAACTATTAAATTTATTTAATTCTTCTTTAAAGGCTGTAAAAGGTTTTAAAATAACTGCTAATATTATAAAGAAATAACCCATAAAGGATACTTTCGCTGCTGGTGCAGCATTGGTATTCATAGGTTGTTGTGGAGCTACGTTTGTTTGAAAATTGTTTTCATTTTGAATTGGTGTATTATTTATTGGTTGTGAAGAAACTTCTTGAGATGATGTTTCTGAAGATTGTATAGGTTGTTCAGTAGATACTTGTACACCTTCCAAACTTTGACCACATCTTATACAAAATTTAGAACCAACATTATTTGAAGTTCCACAATTTGGACAATTCATAAATTATTTACCTCCTTTATTAATATTATTATTAATTAAATTAGCAACAGGATTTTGATCTGTAAGTTGATTTAGCATTTGTGCACCAAATCCTTCTCCACTTACACTTGTATTATTTGCACCTTGAATACGTGCATTTGTAAGTCCTGTTCTTCTCTTAACTAATCTATCCCCTGCTCTTACATTACTCATTTTTCTCTTTGTTTCTAATTCATGTTTATGTCTTGCACCTTGATTACGATACTTACTAAACATAATAAAGAAATAAATAAATCCTGCTAGTAAAAATGCCCAGCTATAATCCCAATCAACAAATAACATTGCTAACACACCTAAAACTTCAACTAAAGCTGAAACACCAAATAATTTTGGCATGTGTATTGGTACACTACCCATAGTTTCTTTTGTTCTAGCATTTACTGCAACGTAATGTAATAATTTTTTATCACCTTTTACTTGTTGATAGCTATATAACCAAACAGGTAAATATGCAGCTTTCCATTGTTGACCTTTTACAGTCATTTGTTCTGTTGACCATGCAACACCTCTATCATATTGTTGCAATGTATCATTAGCTGCAAATTTTGCTATATCTTTTGCTTGTTTATCAACTAAAGGTTTTAGTTGTTCAACATTTGTATCTCTTTTTTCAGATGAATATCCTTTTAAATAATTTGCATTCCATTTAACTGCATTTTCAATATCAAAAGGCATAATTGCATTTATAACATTTGTTGTTTTATCACTAGCACCTTTATTTAATTTATCAGCACTAGATTCAACTGTTAATCCTTCAATAACTACATCAAAATCTCTTTCTACATCATATAAATCAGCATCATAATATGTGACATATCTATCACCTTGTTTTCTTGTATATTGTCTTACTTTATGTTCGCCTTGACCTACTAATGTTGAATGAGCATTAACATCTACAACCATATATGGGAAATAAACACCCATTATATTTTGAGTTGTAAATTCTTGAGTAAATTTTGGATGAGCAAAAAATTTTCTTTTTCCTACAAATTTTTCTATTTCTGCCTTAGCATCTTCTTTTTTTACAGTGAACGGTAATACTACATCAGGAACGCTTCCATTAGGAATTTGTTGATTAACAGATAATGTATTACGACACCAATGGCATCTTGCTTGTGTAGCTTCAGAAGTATCAATAACAACTTCAGAACCACAGCTACTACATTTAAAAGTTAAGACTTCATTAGTATCAGCAACTATATCTTGTGCACCTGACCCCATTACTTGTCCTTGTAATTGACTAATATCAGTTTCTAATCCAACAACTTTTTCTGGTTCAAATTCGTGTCGGCAGAAATTACATCTTAAATGTCCATTATTTACATTTACTGCTATATCAGTAGAACCACATTTTGGACATTTATTTTGTCCATCCTTTGCACCTACATCAGTTTGAACTATTGTAGGTGCATCAGTTTGAACATTTTGATTATTATTTGCAGGAGCTATATTATTGTTATAACTCTCTTGCATAAATTACATTCCTAATACTTGAGCTTTTACTTTGTCATATTCTTCTTGAGAAATTGCTCCAGCATCAAGAAGTTTTTTCATTTCTAAAAGTTTTGTTGTTGGATCTTGTGCTGGTGCAGCTTGTGCAGGTGCAGCTTCAGCAGGTTGAGCTGGTGCAGCTTGTTGTGGTTGTCCAAATGCTGGTTGATAAGTTGATGGTGTTGGTTGTTGTTGCATTCCTCCCATCATTCCTCCAGCAGCTTGCATTCCCATTCCCATGAATGCCATTCCTGCTCCTCCACCGTTTTCTCCAGCAGCTTGCATTCCTCTAGCAGCAGCTTGTTGCATAAATGAGTTTCCTCTTGCTCCTGATAATGCGTCTGCTTTTTTAACGTCTTTCATTAACTCTTTAGTATCTTCATCATATTCAATTGCTAAAATAGCAGTTTTTACGATTTCAAGACCACGTGTTGTTTTCCATTGATAAGCATCTTCAACAGCTTGAGCCATTGCTTGAGCAAAACCAATTTGGTCTCCTTGAATTTTTGAAATACGATTTCCTTTACTAGGATCATTTGTGTAATTTGAGAAAGCAGCAGATAAAGTTCCAACTACTTCATTAAATAATTGTTCTCCAGCAGCATTATCCATATCTGCAAAATCAAATACTGGTGCTCCTGGTTGTAAATATTGTGTTGGAACAAAGTTTTTAACAAATAGTAGTGGGTCAACTATTTTTAATGTATATGTTCCTCTTGTCACAGCTCCTACTTGAGTTCCAAAGTAAGCATCATCCCAATATATTTCTGATTGAGTACCAAATCTATTATTAGGTATTTCTTTTAAATTAACATAAAATGCTAATTGTTGTGCTCCTGGTTGTCCACCAAATTTAACTTTTTCCCAAGTTTGTTTTAAAGTTTGTCCAAAAATTCCATCTCCAGCAAACATAGATTGTGAGTTAGGGTCGTCTGACTTGAAGATAAATCCTCCTGGTTCAGCTATCATACCAGTAATTGCACCATCTTGCATTGTAATTAATGCAGTTCCTTCAGGAACGATAATTTTACTACCATTACTTATGATATTTTCGTTTCCTTTTGTATTTTCTCCACGACCAGCATTTTGTCCTTGTGGTACTGCTTGGAATAATGCAGCAGTAGCTGGTACGTCTTGTCTTGGCATATAAAAATCTTGCCATTGATCTGCGAATGTGCCACCTAAAGCACCTGTAAACGCTTTAATAAATCCCATATTTTTTTACCTCTTTCCTTGATTTATTTTTTTGATGAATAGTAGAATTATGAAAATAAAGTTTTTGAAATAAAATAGTCTGATTATTATTAATTATATTTTGATTAAGAATACTCACTCTCTCCCCACTTCCTTAAAAAAATACACTTTCACAGATTTAATATATTGTTGAAAACCGTAAAAAACACAACCGATATAAACTATCAAAACAACTAACAATAGTCATTAAATCACAAGACTATCTTATATTTGTTTTTATATTACACTCATTTGAAAGCATAGTTCTAAACAAATCAAAAACCAAATTATTTATAAAACCCTACTCTTAATCACTCCTATTCTTTTTAATTATACCATAATTTCGACAAAAAGTTGCAATACTTTTGCAATTTTATACTATTTTACCCACTATTAATGAGTAAAAAATGCACCATTTTTGTAAGATAATATATTTATGAGTATTTATAAGATAACTTTAGTTCAAAATATTAGTAATAAAGAGAGGTGATTATATAGTGGAATTTAAAAAAGAAGATGAAAATTACGTTTACGAATTAATAGGAAGAAACGTCAAAAAATATAGAAAATTAAAAGGTTGGACACAAGAAAAACTTGCTGAAGAAATTAATTATTCCCTTTCTTTTATTAGTGGTATTGAATCAGCATATCACCAAACATTTTCATTGGGAGCAATTTGGAGAATATCAATAGTCTTAGGTGTAGAATTTTATAAATTATGCGAAGACGATACTATAACCACAAATAAAAAATACATTAATTACAAATGTAATAAATGTAATACTGAAACTAAAATTCCAATACGAATTGCTAAACATTTTAAATATTTGTATGAAATGGCTGGTAATCAACATTTACCACAATTTGAATGTACATCTTGTGATGGACAATTCATTCCTACCGAACCAATGGATTTTTAAAATTTTAAAAACACGTTCATTTGAAAACGTGTTTATTTTTTTATTATTGTTTTATTATTTATTCTACCTACTATATAATCAACAGATACATTATGGTACTGTGCAATAGATAATAATTTCATTGTCGTTGGTCTTCTTGTTCCAGTTTCATATTGAGAATATGTAGTTTGTGCAAATCCAATCTTACAACTTAATTCTTTTTCTGTTAATTTACTTGCACTTCTTAATTCATATAATCTTTTTGAAATTGTATTCCAATCTATAAATAAAGGTGGTTCTACAACTACTTTTACATTTGATAATCCTAATACATAATCTAATGAAGTTTTATAATAGTTTGCAAGTTCATTACATTTTTCTAATGGCATATCATTAATAAGATTCTCCCATTTAGAATAAGTATTTCTTTTAACTGATAAGATCTGAGCTATATCTCCTTGCTTCTTTTCTGAATCCAACCTTAACTCTTCATACCTTAAAGTCATTGTATCACCCTATATATAATTTTAAAGGAAATATAGTTTATTCTTGACTTTTGGGACGCTATGAGTTAAACTTTTTATATAGTGAGAAATATTAGCAGTACAAAAAAGAGCTCATGCTCTTGTCTTGTGCTGCCTTTTTTTGCTATAGTTTATGTAGTGAGATGAGGAGGTGAAGATTCGTTAAACTAAAAAGGTATAAAAAAAATACTTCTATTTTGAAGCATCTTTTGTTATTACTATTTTTATGTTATGAGTTTTTGCTATTTGTAATAAAGTGTCTACGGTACAATGTCTGTCGCCAGATTCTAACGATTGAATACTACGTTCAGACCTGCTAATCGTTTTACCGAAATCTTTTTGAGTTAGTCCAGTCCACTCTCTCAAAATTTTGATGATTTCTTCTGTTGTATAATCAGTAGCATGTAATTTCACTTTATCACCCCACTCTAAACATAATATGTGCTAATTATACCTTAAATACACCTAAAAAAAGGTCGTACCTGCACGACTTGTGTGGGTTTAAATTTAGTGAGGTAAATTATGATTAAAAAGTTTATTTACAATAAGATGATAATTAATTATTTAAATAATAATGATATTAGCAGTAAAGGATATGATATAAGTTGTATTTCATATAATTGTTTTAAAATTAAATACTTACACAAAGAATATACCCTTAAAATAATTAAAAATAAAGGTGAATACTTTTTATATTTAGAACCATACAGTAATTCTTATTTTCAAACTAAAATCACTATCAAAGATTTAAATTTTAAAATTGATATGACTCTATTTGCCATCAAAGACAACGAAGAATTATATGGACACCAAAATATTAAAGAAAAGAAAAGAAAGACTAAAAAAGATATTAAATAAAAATCAACATGAATATTGTGCATTAATGTATTTTTTAATAAGCAATAATAAATTAGATTCCGTTATAAAACAAATGGATGATATTAATATAATACCAAATACTACCTGCATTGTAAAAAAAGGATATTTAACTAGCGAAGAACATTTCCTTGATGTATTATACCATGTTATAAATACAATAAATACA
>JAFQCG010000014.1 GCA_017416535.1 Bacilli bacterium
AATTCTACTTTTAACTTTCTTGCAAATATCTTATATTCTCAAATATTTACAATAATAGATTATAATGCAAGTCAGCATAATGGTTCTTTACCATCAGGTTGTCAAATTTATATGGATGAATGGAGTCAGCTAGGAACGATCCCTCGCTTTTTAGAAATGCTTGCATATATTAGGGGATTAAATTGTGGTGTAACAATAGGATTACAGAGTTTATCTCAATATAAGAAAGTTTATAAAGATAATTGGGAAACAGGATTAGACTGTTGCGATTATACCTTATTTCTTGGATCACGCAGTAAAGAGACTTTAGAGTATATATCTTTACTCATGGGTAAGAAGACTTGGTACAAAAAAAGTTCTGGAAGAACATTTTCAAAACAAGGATCATCATCTACAAATTGGGATATAGTAGGTAGAGAATTATCAACGGTAGATGAGATTGCAAGAATGAAAGAAGGATATTGTATATTATTAGTTTCTGGTCTTCGTCCTTTTACATCAAAAGTTTATAATATTAAAAATCATCCTAGATATAATGAATTATTTGAACCATGGGATAAAGAAAGAACAGCTCATAATTATTATAATCATAAACAACAAAGAGAAATGACAAAAGAAATGAATAAATATCAAACGATGTTAAATGAATTAGGTCTTCCTTTTGCTAAAGTACAAAAATTAGAAATGCGTCCTATAACAGAATTTGAATTAAATAAAATGGATAGTGATATTTTATTATCAAATAAAACAATAACTGATGATTTATTAGACAGTTTATAAAATTTAATAGAAAAGGAGAATAAGATGAAGAAACTTATTTCAAGTGTGAAATGTAGTTTTAAAAAAGTTGTAAATGTCTTATATATTGTTTTATGTAGTTTTATGTTAAGTACGACAAGCGTATATGCTTTAAATAGTAATACAAGTAGCATTGATACATTCATTGATTTTGTATGTGATTGGTTAATTAAAATTGGTGGTGTTGTAATGTTAGTTGGTGGAGTAATGTTTGCATTATCTTTTCAAAGAGAAGATGCAGAAGGAAAATCAAGGGCATTAATGACAATCATGGCTGGAGGAATGGTCGTCGGAATTGCGTTATCTAAGAACTTATTTGGTTTATAAAAGAATTTCACAAGGAGATGATATATGGATAAACTGATAGAGAATATATTTAAAATAACTTTCTCTGTTCTTGGTTTTAATATCGATTTTGGAAATTTTGTTGGAACAATAAGAAGTTTATGTAATTGGAATGTTATAAAAGGAACATCAATTTGGGGGCTTGCATCAAATCTTCATAATGTTGTTGTTCCTATTGGACTTAGTTTACTAACTTTATTCTTCTTAATGGATTTTCTAAAAAAAGTAATGGATTTTGAAAGATTAACTTGGGAACGAGTTGTTTTTATGTGTATCCGTTTTTTTATATTTAAAATGTTATTAGAAAATTCATTTCATTTATTATCTTCTATTATGAGTATTTCAAATGATTTATTGACTAAGGTTACTTCTTCATTGGGAAGTGTAACATCAATTCCTGATTTAGCAGAGCAAATGGGTGATTTAGTATCAAATGCAGGTGGAATGATAGACAGGGGTTTAATGGCTATTATTATATTAATTTTATATATTCCTTTTATGGGAACACTTGTTGGAATATTAGTACAAGTTTTTGTCCGCATTGGTAAATTAATATTAAGTTTTGCATTTTCACCCATACCTATTGCTCTCGGAGCTTGGGAAGATGGAACTTCTGTATGTAAAAGATTTTTTATGTCAACAATAGCACTAGGAATTGAAGCATCAATGATTGTAGTTGCAACAGCAATTTATTCAATGGCTTTAGGTTCTTTAACTAATGCTGGTTCAATCAGTACATTAATAGCGATTATGTTCTTAAATGGCTTTTTAATGGCTTTAATTTCAATTACAAGTAACTTAGCAGAAAAATGGACTGGAGGATAGAATATGGATAGAATAGAACCTCGTATTCACGATGAAATAAAAGATTATAAAGAAAAGTTTTATAGTTTTACAATAAGACAATGGTTATTTGCAATTTTAATAATTATTACTGTTGTTCCTATCTATATATTTTTAAATCCTATTTTAGGTTCAGATCTTACAGGGTGGATAGTAATTATTATTGCATTACCTTTAGGCTTTTTTGGATTTATTCCTATTCAGGGATTAAATGCTGAAAAAATCATTTTCTTTTGGAAAAGAAATTATATTAACTTTGCAAAACCAATTTATTATAAAACTGAAGAGGATAAAAGATTAGAAAAAGAACAAAAGAAAAAGAAACCTAAAATATCTAAACAACAAAAAATAGAAGCAAAGAAAAAATTAAAAGAAGAAAAGCAAAAACAAAGACAATTAAAAATAGAACGACAAAGACAAAGAGATTTAGCAAGAGCAAGAAAGAAGTTTGGAACAGAATTACCTAAAAAAGAAGATGCTTATTCTTTGAGTAGCGAAGAAACTAAAGCATTATTAAAATTCGTAGAGCAAGCTATGAGAAAGGAGAATAATCTAGTTGAAGAAAAAAGGAAAGAAAGTGGTACACAAGAAGAAAAAGAAAAAAAGAACTCTGTTTCATAAAGTTTATATACCAGAAACTACGCAAGATATGATTGCATATTTATTTAAAGAAGTAGATGAAAAAACAGGCATATTTAGAATAACAGAAGATGAATATTCTATATGTATGGAATATTCTGATGTATCATTTGCAAAAGCTAATGATGAAGATGCTGAAAACATCTTTTTTAAATGGCTTGAATATCTACATTCCTTTAGAGAGGATACACATATTGAAGTAGTAAATGCAGGAACACCAATAAAAACTGAAAGATATAAAGAAAGATTTATTTTTGATTCTAGTATTGTTGATGATCCAAAACAAAAACAAATAGCAGAAGAACTTAATATGGAAATAGAAAAAACATTAGG
>JAFQCG010000015.1 GCA_017416535.1 Bacilli bacterium
CTCTTTTAACTTTTTAATTTTTGATTCCTCCCTTTCACGCCAATTCCTAATGATACTTCTAAAGCCTTATCAATTTTCTGCATCGTATCTTCATCAAAAGTTCTTAAATGATTAATTATTTGATCTTTTGATACTGTTAAGATACATTCACATAAAACCATTTCTCGATCCTTATTAGAATAACTTCCCTTTTCAATAACTACATGAACAGGCATATAAGTCTTCTTAATTTTTGTTGTAATGGGAACTACTATTGTTGTCGGTGAATATTCATTACCATAATCGTTTTGAATGACTAAACAAGGTCTTTTCCCACATTGGACATTTGAATATGTATCCTTCAAATCGATTAAATAAACTTCACCTTTCTTTACTGATAAAAACAATTATTTGTTAGTAATCAGTACCTTATCAACTTCTAAAATATAGTAAGCTGATGGTGGATATTTCATTTTTCTTCTTGTTCTTGCATCTGGATCTGGTACAACTCTTAAACTACATTCAAATCCAAATTTAACTAATTTTTCTAATAATTTCTTTTCACCATATTTTTTTATTAAATCGTATCCACAACAACAATTCCCATACAATCGTAGATTTCGTAAAACCCATTTTGGTACTGATCTTTCTTTCTTAATTTTTTTCATCGTAGTTCCTTTCGTGTCAGTTCAAACTGACAGTTATTTTAAAAAAATTAGACCAACTTAATAAGGTCAACTGCAAATTCACTACTACTTGAAAAACATTGAACCTGATCGCTACCATCAAATAAATAATATATTAAGTCTTTATTTATGTTGATAATTGTGAGATAGTTTCCATGATTTTCGGATACTTCATTAAAAACTCTATACCTCTCTCCTATTACAAATTTTTCAATCCCCTCCTTCTTTTATTGTGTCAGTTTGAACTGCCACTTACAATAAAAGGATACATTATTTTTTTATAAATGTCAATATCCAAAAATAAAACTGTGTAGAATTTTTTTCCACACAGTATATTTTATTTACCTCTGCTTTATTGTTTTAACAACCTTTTCTAAGGATTTAATTGTTTGATCTAAAATTCTAACATCATTTGCAGAAGCAAATTCTATAATACCAATTACTTCTAAAAACTTATCATGTTTTACTGCTAAAGAGTTCATTACAAGATAGTCATTTAATACTGTTCTATAATCAGTGATTAGTTGATTAACAGTAGTAGATAAATTATCAATTTCATCTACTGTAATTTTTTCTTCTTGTTGAACCTTACTTCTAATACTACTAATTACTGCATTTACTTCTGATACTACTTCATTACTTTCTTTAGTCATATATCATTTTCCTTCCTTAATCGGTACTACTGGTTTTGTGATGCCTCCCTTTCTAACGATATAAGACACTGCTTTAATATTCTAATTGTTTCTACCTCACTAAACTGTGTTAATAAGTTTACACCTTTTTTTTCCCCACTTATCACTTCAATCTTGATGCTTTTAACAACATTAGAACCTTCTTGCTCTTGCAATCTTGCTCCTCCTTTCTTTGGTCAGAAATGAAAGCATCACAAGTTTTGATTTAAACATTTCTATCCTCCCATATTTTTTTAAAGACTATTTACTACATTATTATCATAACAAATAATATTAAAAATGTCCATTTTCATAATTTAATTTTTTAAAAATGAATTTCATAGCGTTATGTGGACAAAAATTCAAAAAAAGTGTAAAATGGTAATGTAGTAAAAGAACAAAAGAAAGGCGATAGGATATGGAAGACAAAGCATTTGTAGATGCACTTGGCTCTTACATTAATAATTATCGTAAATCATTTCATCCAACGATGAGTGCTAGAGAATTTGCAGATAAATGCGAAATTTCAAGAATGGTAATTAATGATTTAGAGTCTAAAAAGCATAGCGGTAACATAAGCAGTATAACATTAAAAAAAATTAGTAAAGGTTTAGGTTTTAGAGATTCTTTTCAATTAAAAGAAACTATATTTAACCAGACTGGAAGTACATTTTCTGAAGATGACTTAAAAAATGTTGATGCCATCATTATCAGAAAAAATTCAAATTTATATAGCATATTTGAAATCGCAAAAAATTTAAGCGATATAAACCTTGAAATGCTACATAGTTTTGCCGAAAAATTGATTGAGAAGTAACATATTCCTAAAGACTGATTTTAGTCTTTTTTTATGTTATTTCATAATCAAAATCGTCATAAAAAGAATCTAATTCTTTATCATCGTTATCCACTTCCCTAAACCATCCTAATTCATCATCCCATTCTATTTCACGTCTTTTAAACATTTCAATATTATTTTCAATTGATGTTTTTAAATATCCAAATTTATTCTCTATCTTATTATCAAACTCATCTATAAAATGCCGACTTTTAACACTAGAAATAATATAGTGAGTTATAGAAATTACATCAGTAAATTTTTGTTTTTTTAAAATTTCCTTAAAAAATTTATCATACTTGTATAGTTCTACATCATCTTCTGCTAAATATTCTCTTTCAACTAAATCTTTAGTTATAGCGTGATGTTCTTCTAAAGAAAAAGATGAAGAAATTTTTTCCTCATCTTCATTTATGGTTTTATCTATTCTATCTATTTGTTCTTTAATACTTTGTTCATTAGTATTTATTTGGGTATGATTTTCCACCATTGGATAATCCACAGGTGGATTTTTACCCTCTGGATTGTTTTTCTCCTTTTCTAATGTATATGGATGTTCATAAATAATATAGTTATATTCAAAATATCCCTTTTCCCCTCGTACTTTTTCTATAACCAAATATCCATTATCTTTTAACTCTTTTAATGTACTTTTTATTGCTCCTTCAGATTCTTTACATATAGAACATAAACCATTTAATGAGTAATCCCAATCATCTGGTAAACTAAGCATAAATGATAATAAGCCTTTTGCTTTCAAAGATAAGTTTTTATCTCTCAAATGGTAATTACTCATTACTGTATAATTCTTATTTTTTTCCACCTTAAAAACCATATTATCACCCTTTCTTTACTTTATTTAAAAATCCAATTCATCTTCTTCAACAATTTTCATTTTTTTATACTCTATAATTGCTTTTATTATATATCGTTCAATATATCTTTTATCTCTTTTCAATAATTCTGTTGGTAAAACCGATTCTATTTTATCTTTATTAAATGATATTTGATCGTTTTGATTTCCTTTTTTTTGACATAAAATATCTTCTAAACTATTAAAATCCAATTTTTTTGATTTACTTAATTTTCTTATTTCTATTGTTTGAGCATGACTTGGAGTTAAATCCTCGTATGTAATCCCCATATATACCAATTTTTGCTCTTCTTTTGTTAAATATGATAATTCTACCGCTGGTTTTAAACCCATCGTTAAAACTGCTCTTTTGTCCTTTAAAACAGTATCATCAACTAATTGTAATAATTCTGGGATTAAATAAGTCAATCTTACATATCTATAAATTTGAGTTTTTGTATCATCTATTTCATCTACCGTATGAGATTTAGTTCCCTTAGGGGACAAAGATTTACCTTGATGCTTTAATGCTTCTAATTTCATTTTATATGCAAACGCTTTTTCTGATGGTAAAACTTTTTCTCTGTACATATTAGAATCAACCATTTCTATCGTAGCTTCTTCGTCAGACAATTTTTTTACATATACTTCCGCTTCTGATATTCCTATTGACTCCATTGCTTTTTTTCTTCTATGTCCTGATATTAGTTCATATCTACCATTTGACTTTAATCTTACTATTAAAGGATTCAGCAATCCATTTTCTTTAATACTACTTGCAAGTTCTTTTAAAGATTCATCATCATTAACTTTATAAGGATGATTTTTAAAACCATCAATTTTTAACAAATCTATTTTTTCTAACATACTACTACACCTCTAAATTTAACTTCCATTCAACATATTGCTCGTAAGAAATTTCTCTTTTAAATCTTTTTGTCCTCATTTCTTCCCATTCATTGATGAATTCTTTAAATTTAATGATATTATCATCATTAATGCTTGGTATTCTCGATAAATCTATTTGGTAACGAGGAAGCAACTCTTCTAACCACATTAAAGTATAAAGTATATCTGATTGATCTTTGAAATCATATTTTTTTATTGCATTGTAATTAACTTTTAATATTTTAGATAATTCATAAGTTCTATCATCTTTTGGATTTCTTTCTCCCTTCTCATATCTTGTCATTGTTCTTCTTTTACATTCACCTGTTAATCCTAATTTATCCGATACTTCATCTTGTGTCATCAATCTAAATTGTCTGACAAACGCTATTCTTGATCCTTGGGATAAATCTTTTAATTCTGGTTTAGTGTACAATAATCGCATTTTTAATACCTCCAAATTCTTGTCGCACAAAGCACAAAAAAGACTAAGATTTGCAACTATAAGTCATCTTAGTCTTTAATATTTTGTATATTTTTACTTTTATTTGTCCTATAAGAACATTTGTAATTACAAGGAATTATACATCTTTACAATATTAATTCCTTATATTTATTGGTATTAAAACGATTTTCGTTTTAAATTACTTATTCATCCCTTCTTTGATAGAGGCTTGTGCAGCAGCAAGTCTAGC
>JAFQCG010000016.1 GCA_017416535.1 Bacilli bacterium
ATAACAAGATTAATAAATGTATGTAAAGAAAGTTCAGATAATTTTATTGATACCTTTAAGTTAGCAAGAACATTAACTTCGCTTGTATATAAAGAAAAATATATGACTTTAGATCAATTAGAGCGTGTACCTTCAGAATCAATAAAACATTTTTATTCGGAGGAAAAAATGTATGAATTAAGATATTATTTTGAATCATACGAAGAAATGGTGATCTCACCAAAAGAAATAATGGAAGGCGTATCTTATACCGTTGCTCGTGTTGTTCATAATGGTTATTGTGCTGAACTACATTATTGTAGTGATACAGGTGCATCAGTAGAATATGGAACAAAAACATCTCATGATATGTGGGAAAATGAGGTAGAAGATGCCAGTTGGTTTAATAAAGATTTATCAGATGATTATATATTAAATAGATTAAATTGTTTATATGATGAAGAATTTTCTGATAAAAGAATAACAAATGAAAAAGCAGAAGAGATGAATTTAATTGATCACATTTTAGCAAAACACAAAGTAGATGATATTGTTTTATATTCAAACGACAATGGAGATTTAATTGCTTTTGATGATGTGAATTACTGGAAGGGAAAAGATTTTTATGATTTCATGTTCAAAGAATTATTTGTTTATAATCGTGAAGGAAAAGTAGAATTAATAGATGATTCTGATTATAAAAGACTAGAAGGATATAGAAAACAATATGAAGAAAAAACAAACGAAATAGAAAAGGAGATAGAATATGAATAAAATAAAAGCATTAAAAGAATTAGCAGAAGTATTTGGAAAATATGATTGTAATATTTATGATTTTTGTTATTATTTAGGATTAACAAATGTAAAAGAAGATATAAAAAATAAAGATTTAATAGTATTATTGGATAAATGTTCTGAGTTAAGTGGAGAATATACAGATCCAATTGAAGTAGGACAATCATTAGCAAATGCAGTATATGAAGATAAATCTATAACAATAAAACAATTAAAAAAAATGAGTGCTGAAAGGTTTAATGATTGGTATATGGATGGAAGAGAAGTAGGTAATGATTTAGAATTAGATGAAGAAAGGGAGATGGAATAATGGACGTTTTATTTGGATATAAATCAATGCCTGAATGGCACAAAAAGAATATAAAAAATTATTATATATTAGATGGAATTTATAAAGCAGAACCTAATATAAGCGAAGAGGATGCACGATACATTTTTAATATTTGTCAACAAATTAAGAATGAAAAAGTGTGTCCTTTTTCTATTGCTTATTATTTGACAGAACATTATATGAAAGATGATATAGATGATGAAGAATTAAAAGTTGCAACTTCTGGAGAGATAATTTCTGCTGTTCTTCATAATGATTTAAACTTTTTACCATTCTTGAATTCTGACAAAGTAATGGAAAGATTTTAAAAAATAATACTAAACTGTCGGAGACTATTTGCAGGTCTTAGGAGTTTGTCCTAACAAGCTGATGGGTGTGTCAACACCATGCTTGATAGAAAAAATAAGACTATTGAATAACCTCAGTTATAAATTTGAATTTAGAAAGGAGCTAAGATGGAATTTAAGTCAATGGAGAAGTGGCGAGTTCAAAGAGATTTAAATTTAACTGAAGTACAATTAGAGGAAGTTATACGAAGAGCAGGAAGAAGGCATCCAATGGAAGATTGGGTGCATCTTCGTGTATCAGGTAATGGTGATGTAATAGAATATTTAAAATTAGAATTTGTTTACTGGTTGAAGGAAGTTTATTTTAATAAAGAAAAATTTTATCTTGATCTTGAAATAGAATTTTTTGAAAAACAAATTAGAAGACTAGAATCAGAGTTAAATATATCTCCTTATGAATTTAAATATGAAGATACATCATTAAAAGATTTACGTTCATACTTTAATAAAAGTAAAAATGCAATTGGTAGAGCAGTCAATGAAATGAAAAAACAAACTAATCTTTCATATAAGTATTTAAAAGATGGTAGAGTTATGATTACTAAAGAAGGTGTTAAGTGGTTAGCAGAAAAATATTTTCGTAAAGCATATCTAAAAGATTTAGAATTATATAAATTAGAACTACAAGAAAGAAAGCTGAAACTGGATGATTTCAACAGAAGAAAGATACAGTAAATTAAGAAGACAAAAAATTAATGTTATGCTTAACGAAGAAGAAAGAAGAATCATAACTGAGAAAGCAATTAAATATGGATTTGGAGATTGTCTTGCTGAATATATAAGAGCAGCATGTATATATGAGAATATATATATTGAAGACGTTGAAGGTAAACAAGAGATATGTAAGATTATAAGTAAGTTTATAGAAACATTAAGAGAAATTTTAAAGGAACAAAAAAAGATATTAAATAACTATATGATAGATAAAGCAGATATAGAAATCATTAGTAATCAAAACATTATAATTATTAAAATGATAAGTAAGTTATCTAATTTATTAATATCTATTTTATCAGTTAATACAGAAAAGAAAATTCAACAAAGATTAGGTATGATTGAGAAGTATAAGATTGATGAAAATTTCTATAAGAAAATTATAAATAATAATTATCAACATTTTATAGTAAGACCTTCTAATTTGAATAGACCTAATCAAAAACCTGTATATATAGTTTATTTAAATAATCATACTTATACTTATTCATTAGATGATATTAATCAGGAAGATTTAATTCAAAAGATAAACAATTGTAGAGATGTAGCAATGCAAAAAGATTTGTTAATATCATTTTATAGAGAAGGTAGTATTTTAAATTTTGGAATCATTATGGAATTTCAAGATAAGACAGCAGCTAAAGAATTCGCTAGTGAAATTAATTCACAATTTTTTTCATTAGAAGGTGATACTTATACCAACAACAGCTAGATGGTCAGTTCATGGTGTGCAAGGTAGAATAGATTGTATTAATTATATTAAGGATTCTAAAAAGACAAGAGAAGGAACATTAATAACAGGAGTTAATTGTTCCTCTCAATTTGCTGCTTATGAAATGAAAGTTAATAATGATAAATTTCATATAACTGAAGATGGTAATAGTAGAACTTGTTATCATGGTTATCAATCTTTTGATCCAAAGGAAAAAGGATTAACTCCAGAGAAAGTTCATGAGATGGGAGTAGAATTGGTAAAAAGATTGTATCCAGAATTTCAAGTATTAGTCACCACTCACGTTGACAGGTCGCATATCCATAATCATTATGTAATAAATGCTGTTAATATGAAAGGAAGAAAATTAGAGGATAGACTTGCTAATCCAATTGAAGGTTTGTATGGACTAAGAGATATGAGTGATAAGATCGCAGTAGAATATGGATTAAAAATAATTGAAGATGCACCAAAGATTGGAAGATTTGGTAGAAGTAAATATTTATATAATGAAGCAACTAAGACTTGGCGACAACAAATTATAGAGAAGATTGATTATTTAAAAACAAGGTGTTTTTCTTTTGATGAATTATTAGAAAGACTAGCGTATGATGGTTATCAAATTAAACCAGGAAAAAATATTCGTATCCGTCCTTATGGTAAAGAAAGATTTGTTAGTATAAAAACATTAGGTGAAGGATATAGTGAAGAAGAATTAAAAGAATTCTTTAAACAAAAAAGAAAAAATCAAACTGTAATTGATTTTGAAAAATATAAATTAGGTGATGAAGATAGTGAGATTTTATCTTTATATAACGAACTAGCAATCAGATCAAAACAATCTAT
>JAFQCG010000017.1 GCA_017416535.1 Bacilli bacterium
TATTTATAAGCAATTAAATGTTTTTCAGTGTCGTGAATTCTCTCACACTTATTCATAAATTACCTCCAAAATTCCGTTAAGTTAACCTTTAGTCAAGTAGAAGGTTAACTTTTTACTCTCGCTAAAGCGAGATATACCATTAATAAATCGAAAAAATTACAGAAATAAATTTTTCAATTTCTAAATGGTTTTTAGTTTTTTTAATATTTAGTAAATTAAGTTTTTATTTGTTCGAAAGTATCGTATGACTTAGAGATAACCAAATTACATTTAGATATTGTAGTTTCAACTAATGGAGCAATATATTCATTATCTTCATTACTCCATTTCATTTGTTCAGCATCATAACAATGTTTAATTAAAATACCTAAAAACAAAACAGATCGCATACTACATTCTATTTGAAATCTACAATATCGACGTAAAGTCATAGGAATTTCTAACCATTCTTGAGCAGTAGTAATAAAAATAATACGTCTTTTTCTCATTTGAGAAAGAAAGTCTAAAACTTCTTTACTCATTTTTGAAGATTTAGTTAAAGCAGTAAAAATTTCATCATAAACAATAATACAATCTGTTTCACTACGTAAGTCTAGCAAAGCATCGAAACCCTCAATATATTCGTATTCGATGCCTTGCAAACTTTTGATATTTGCATAAATTTTAGTACTCTTATTGTTTTTTAAAAACTCTACAACAGAATAGGTCTTACCACTACCCTGTTTTCCACAATAACAATAAACTCCAAAACGTCCTCTTGTAGGTCTAAAACCTTTTTTTAAAAATGTTTTCCATTTTATTTTTGTATGTCTAAATTTAACGATTAAAACAATTATAAATACAATTAAAATTAAATAATACATAAAATACCTCTTTCTATGGTTTTAATTTATCATACCAACTTATTGCAAGTTTTATCATATAAAATAACATAGGAGCAGATAGTTTAAAAGTAAAATACATAACTATAAGAGATAAAGTCTCATTACTTAAACCTGTAGCAGAAACTGCCCACCCTACTCCTTGAGCGATTAAATTAAGAAAACTACCAACTGCTGATAAAGCATTAGATAAATTAGGTAAAGCAGATATTATAATAGAGTCAATAGGAGATAAAATTAAACTTACTAAGCCTACAATTAATTTAATAACACCCATTAAAATAGCATTAATCATAATTCTAACACCTCTATTTCATCATGTTCAGGATTTTTAAAATCTTTTACAAGATTGAAAACTCTGATACATACCCAATATGCGACAATACCAAAAGTAATTGTTTTATAAATATCATAGAAAACACCAAAGTGATTTTCATATATACCCCTCAAACAAGGAAGATTAAGTGTCTGACCTTCTATAAATGGTATCGGAAGACCCATTGGAACACAAGTAGAACTAGTTATACTAGTAATTAAATTTAAAGGAGCAGTAATAATAGAAGTTAAACCAAAAGTATCTGTTTCAAAACCACTAAAGAAACTACCTGCCTCATTAGTAGCCTCACTACTATCATTATTTTTTAATGTATTATTAGTTTCACTTTGTAATTTGTTTGATTCTTCTAATTTTGAGTTGGTTTCACTTTGTAATTTATTTGATTCTTCTAATTTTGTATTAGTATCTTTTTGATTTGTATTAATTTCATCTAATCTTTGATTTGAATATTGTAA